>JADZDM010000008.1 GCA_020851035.1 Gemmatimonadaceae bacterium
GGGGCGCACCGCCGCGGGGCGCCACGTCACGCGCCATCACGATTGCGGTGCCGCCGGATCGCCGGCCGCGGGCAGCGTGAGCAGTGCCGAGGTCCCGCGACCGAGTTCACTCTCGAGTGAGAGCGTGCCGCCGTGCGCGCGGACGATGCCATGGGCGATGGCCAGGCCCAGTCCCGCCCCCGAGCGATCGGTGCGCTTGCTCTGCCAGAAACGGTCGAAGACGAACGGCAGGTCCTCGGCGGCGATGCCGATGCCGGTGTCCTGCACCATCATCAGGATGCCGGTCGGCTGACGCAGCGCCCGCATGCGCACGCTGCCACCCTCGGGGGTGAACTTCACCGCGTTGCCGACGAGGTTGGACAGCACCTGCGCGATGCGGTCCGGGTCGATGTCCACCAGCGGCAGGCCGGCCTCGAGTTCGGTCTCGAGCGTGACGCCGCGCGCTGCCGCGAGCGGCGCGAGCAGGTCGGCGGTGGTCGCCATCAGGGCCCCGATCGCTTCCGGGCGCCGCGACAGGCGGAGCTTGCCGCGCTCCAGCCGTGTGACGTCCAGCAGGTCCTGGATGAGCGTGTCCATCTGCGTCGCGGCCTGCAGCATGACGCTGGCGTGTTCCGAGGCCGACGGAGGCAGGCGATTCGCGCTCGGGTCGCTCGGGATGCGCAGCAGCGCGGCCGCCAGCATCTTCACCGCGTTCACCGGGTTGCGCAGGTCGTGCGAGACCAGGCCGAGGAGATCGTCGCGATCCCGCACCGCAGTCTCGGCATCGGCGAGGGCGCGATGCGCCAGCGCCTCGGTCCGTCGCTGCTCCGAGACGTCCCGCATGACGACGGTGAAGCATGCCCCTTCGTCGGTGACGACCCTGGCGATGGCGGCTTCGGCGGAGAACTCCTCTCCGGTCTTGCGCACGCCGAAGATCGGGGACCGTTCGGACATCTTTCTCGCGAGGTTCTCGCTGCCGCCGAATCCACGGATGTGCCCGGCGTGTGCCGCGTGGAAGCGGGTGGGCAGGAGGGACGAGAGCGGATGGCCCACGATCTCGTCGGCGGTGTACCCGAACATGCGGGAGGCACCGTCATTGAAGAAACGGATGGTCTGCGCCTCGTCCACGCAGACGATGGCGTCCGAGGCGATGTGCAGCACTCGGGCCAGAACATGGTCGGGGACGGAGTTGGGCGGCATCGGGGCGAAACTAGCTGCCGTCCCGTAGAAAAGTGTCCGGATTCCCCTGACACCGGAGTGGTGGCGGATTCTGCACTGTTGCGCGAGACCTGGAGGTCATCATGGACAACGACGTGATAACTGTGCTGCTGGCGGACGACCACGCCGTCGTGCGCTACGGGCTGAAGGCGGTACTGCAGACGGCGCCCGACATCACGGTGATCGGGGAGGCACGGAACGGGCGCGAGGCGGTGGACGCCGCGATGCGGCTGAAGCCGGACGTGGTCGTGATGGACCTGAGCATGGACGGGATGGATGGCGCGGCGGCGACGCGGGAGCTGCAGAAGCTCGAGTCGTCCTCCCGGATCCTGATCCTGACCATGCACGCCGAGGACGAGCATCTGGTGCGGCTGCTGGAGGCGGGTGCGAGCGGGTACCTCGTGAAGAACGCGGCCGACCGTGAGCTGGTGGACGCCGTGCGGATGGTGGCCCGGGGGGACCAGTACCTCCGGCTGGGCGCGGTGCGGGCGCTGGCGAAGGAGCTGAAGAAGCGCGAGCACCGGGCGGCGGAGCAGACCCAGTACGACTCGCTGTCGGACCGGGAGCGGTCGATCCTCCGGCTGATCGCGGCGGGGTACACCGGCCCGGACATCGGGGCGCAGCTCAACATCAGTGCCAAGACGGTGGACACCTACAAGCAGCGGATCCAGGAAAAGATCGGCCTGGCGCACCGTCCGGACTACGTGCGCTTCGCCGTACGGTTGGGCCTGCTGGACGAGGAAGTGCGGCTGTAGGGGAATTCCCTACTCGACCGTCGGGTAACCACCGGGATGATTAAAGGGTTACGCCGACAGTCCAGATGAGCTGTCAGGTAGACTATAGGGGCAGTCATGGCGCGTCCGCGCGGTGACTGTCCCTTCCGCCTTTTCGAGGTTCACTCCGATGACCGCTGCTGCCGCCGCTGCGCACCAAGGCGCGCCAGGCCAGCTCGATGCGTTCTCATATGATGACGACATCGTCCGGAAGTTCATGGTCGCCTGCGTCGTCTGGGGCGCCATCGGCATGCTGGTCGGCGTTCTGATCGCCGCCCAGCTTGCCAGTCCGATGTTCAATCTCGGGCTTCCTTTCACCAGCTTCGGGCGCCTGCGACCGTTGCACACGAACGCGGTGATCTTCGCGTTCGCCGGCAACGCCTTCTTCTGCGGGGCGTACTACTCCACGCAGCGGCTCGTGAAGGCGCGGATGTTCAGCGATGGACTGAGCAAGTTCCACTTCTGGGGCTGGCAGGCCATCATCCTGGCGGCGGCGCTCACCCTGCCCTTCGGCTTCACGCAGGCCAAGGAATACGCCGAGCTCGAATGGCCGATCGACATCGCGATCGCGGTGGTCTGGGTCGCCTTCGCCGTGAACTTCGTCGGCACGCTGATCAAGCGCCGGGAACGGCACCTCTACGTGGCGATCTGGTTCTACCTCGCCTCGATCGTGACGGTGGCGATCCTGCACATCTTCAACAACCTGTCGCTGCCCGCCGGTCCGCTGAAGAGCTACAGCATGTATGCCGGCGTCCAGGACGCCTTCATGCAGTGGTGGTACGGCCACAACGCCGTCGCATTCTTCCTGACGACGCCGTTCCTCGGCCTGATGTACTACTTCATGCCGAAGGCCGCCGAGGGCCCGGTGTTCAGCTACCGGCTCTCGATCCTGCACTTCTGGTCGCTGGTCTTCATGTACATCTGGGCCGGCCCGCACCACCTGCACTACACCGCGCTGCCCGAGTGGGCGTCTTCGCTCGGCATGGTGTTCTCGGTGATGCTCTGGGCCCCGAGCTGGGGTGGCATGATCAACGGCCTCCTGACGCTGCGCGGCGGCTGGAACAAGGTGGTGAACGACCCGATCCTCAAGTTCTTCGTGATCGGCATCACCGCCTACGGCATGTCCACGTTCGAGGGCCCGATGCTCAGCGTGAAGAGCATCAACGCGCTGGCCCACTACAGCGACTGGATCATCGCCCACGTGCACACGGGCGCCCTCGGCTGGAACGGCTTCATCACGTTCGGCATGATCTATTGGCTGCTGCCGCGCCTCTTCCAGGCCCCGCTCTACAGCAAGCGCCTGGCGGAGCTGCACTTCTGGATCGGCACCTTCGGCATCATCCTCTACGTCGTCAGCATCTACTCGGCCGGCGTGACGCAGGGCCTGATGTGGCGTGCCTTCGACGAGACCGGCCGCCTGATGTACCCCGACTTCATCGAGACCGTCGTGCGCCTGCTCCCGATGTACTGGGTGCGCGTGGTCGGTGGCACGCTGTACCTGGTGGGCGTGTTCATGCTCGGCTGGAACATGTTCATGACGTGGAAGGCCCGTCCCGCGAAGTACGAGGTGCCGGTGATCCATGCCGCACCGCTGGCGAAGCGCTGGGTGGAACCGCAGGTGGCCTCGCCGTGGGGCGAAGGCCTCATCGGCCGGATCCGCGCCATGCGCTACCACCGGAAGTGGGAGGCGATGCCGGTCACCTTCACGGTGCTCACCACGCTCGCCGTCGCCATCGCCTCGCTGTTCGAGATCATCCCCACGTTCCTCATCAAGTCGAACGTGCCGACGATCGCCAGCGTCAAGCCGTACACCCCGCTCGAGCTCTACGGCCGCGACGTCTACATCCGCGAGGGCTGCTTCAACTGCCACTCGCAGATGGTCCGCCCGTTGCGCTACGAGACGGAGCGGTTCGGCGAGTACTCGAAGCCGGGCGAGAGCGTCTACGACCACCCGTTCCTGTGGGGCTCGAAGCGCAACGGCCCCGACCTGGCACGTGAGGGCGGCAAGTACCCGAACCTCTGGCACGTGACGCACTTCAACAACCCGCGCGACATCACCACCGGGTCGCTGATGCCGGCGTACCCGCACTTCCTCTCCACCGAGATCCCGTGGGCGGTCATCCAGCCGCGCGTGCGGACGATGGCGATGCTCGGCGTGCCCTATGGGGACGCGGTGAACAACGCCGAGGCGATGGCGAAGGCCCAGGCCGAGCAGATCGCGGCGGACGTCGAGAAGAACGGGGGCCCCGCGAACCTGAAGGATCGTGAGATCGTCGCGATCGTCGCCTACATGCAGCGGCTCGGCCAGGACATCAAGCTGGCGAATGCCCCGGTCGCGGCCGTGCCGACGCCGGCCGTCACCGCCGCCCAGGTGGCCAGGAGCGCGCCATGAGCCTCACCGACCTGATGAGCGGCGCGGGTCTGTCCCACTACGCCATCGTTGCACTGATCCTCTTCTTCGGCGCCTTCATCGCCCTCGCGGCCTGGACCTGGTGGCCCAGCCACAAGGGGTGGTGGAGCGACGCGGCGAACATCCCGCTCGATGACGCCACCACCCCCTCCTCCACCACCGCCCCTGCGGAGGCGCTGTGACGAACCCCAGTGATCGCGACCGCCTGATCGACCACTCCTACGACGGCATCCAGGAGTACGACAACCCCATGCCGGCCTGGTGGGTCACCGTCTTCTGGGCGACGATCGTCTTCTCCATCGCCTACTACCTGGTGCCGGGCCTCGGCCTCGGCCAGGGGCGCATGCACGAGTACGACACCGACATGGCGGCCTTCCGGGCCGCGCACCCGGTGAACACCGGCGGCTCGGACCCGGCGCAGCTGCTCGCCGTCGCGGCCAAGCCGGACGAGGTGGCGGAAGGCAAGAAGATCTTCATCGCCAAGTGTGCCGCCTGCCACGCCGCCGATGGCGGTGGCGTGATCGGCCCGAACCTGACCGACGATGCCTGGATCCACGGCGGCACGATCGACTCGATCTACGCCACCGTGAACAACGGCGTGCTCGCGAAGGGCATGCCGAACTGGGGGAAGCTCCTGAAGCCTGACGAGATGTCGGAAGTCGTGGCGTACGTCTGGACGCTGCACGGCACGACACCAGCCAAGCCCAAGGCAGCGGAAGGAGTGTTGGTGACCCGGTGAACGCTCCGAAGGCCGCTGGCCGTGTCCTCCCGACGCTGAACGAGGACGGAACCCGGTACTGGATCCGTCCCCGCCCGTCGGGAGGCCCGTGGTGGACCCGCCGCATGATCGTCGGCTACACCCTGATCGCATTCTTCGTCTCCCTGCCGCACCTGCGCTGGAACGGCCACCCGGTCATCCTGCTCAACGTCCCGCGGCGCGAGTTCACGTTGCTGGGCAACACCTTCCTGCCCACCGACACCCTGCTGCTCATGCTGCTCCTCGGCAGCGCGGTGATCTCGGTGTTCCTGTTCTCGGCACTCTTCGGCCGCGTCTGGTGCGGCTGGGGGTGTCCGCAGACGGTGTACATGGAATTCGTCTTCCGCCCGATCGAGCGCCTGCTCGAGGGGGGGCGCAGCGGATCGCTGCTGCTCGACAAGTCGAAGGGGATGATGGCCCCACGCCGCATCCTCAAGTACCTGATCTACTTCCCGATCTCGCTGCTGCTCGCCCACACGTTCCTGGCCTACTTCGTGGGCACGGACAAGCTGGCCGAGTGGGTGCGGCTGTCGCCGTTCGAGCACCCGACGCCGTTCCTGGTGATGGCCGTCACCACGCTGCTGATCTTCCTCGACTTCGGCTGGTTCCGCGAGCAGACCTGCCTGATCGCCTGTCCCTACGGACGCTGGCAATCGGCGCTGATCGACCGCCGATCGATGATCGTGGCCTACGACTACCAGCGCGGCGAGCCGCGACGGTCGGCCACCGTGAGGGGGGATGCCGCCGGCGACTGTGTCAGCTGCAACGCCTGCGTCTTCACCTGCCCCACCGGCATCGACATCCGCAACGGCCTCCAGATGGAGTGCGTGCACTGCACCCAGTGCATCGACGCCTGCGACCACGTGATGGTCGCACTGAAGAAGCCGAAGGGCCTGATCCGCTACGCCTCCCAGGAGGGGCTGGCCGGCAACCCCGGCACCCTGCTGCGTCCCCGGGTGGTGATCTACTCCATCGCGCTGGTCGTGGTCCTCAGCGCGCTGACGGTCTCGCTTCTCACCCGCGCGTCGGCCGAGATCACGCTGCTGCGCTCGGCCTCGGAACCGTACCGCGTGGAGGAGAATGGCCGCGTGGCGAACCAGGTCCGGGTCAAGATCGTCAACCGCACCATCGACTCGCACCGCTACACGGTGAAAGTCACGGGCGTGGACGGCGGCGGCGTGATTGCCCCGGAGTTTCCGCTGACCGTGGCCGCCGGTGCCCAGCGCACCACCAGCATGTTCATCGTGGCCCCGTTCAGCACCTTCACCATGGGCCGCCACAAGATCACGCTGCAGGTCACCGACAGCGCCGGCTTCACGAAGGACATCCCGTTCACCCTGCTCGGCCCGACCCACCAGGACGGTGCGGATCGCGACGAGGCGGAACCCGGTCGAGAGAGGAAGCCATGAGGTTCGGACTCACTGCATCCAACCGCTGGCCGGTGGCCATCGTCACCGTCCTGCTGGCCCAGGTGGCCTTCGGTGTCTGGATGTCCCGCATCGCACGGGCAGACCCTCACTTCGCCGTGGAGCCTGACTACTACTCCAGGGCCGTGAACTGGGATGCCACGATGGCGCAGTCACGTCTGGACCGCGCGCTGGGCTGGCAGGCGACCGCCAGCCTGGTGCGCACCGCAGGCACGGCGGCAACGCTGCAGGTCTCGCTCCGTGATTCCACCGGCGCTCCGGTCCGCGCCGACTCGGTCAGCGCTGCCGTGCTGGCGGTCGCCCATGCCGGTGACGTGAGCCAGCTCACCCTGGCACCGGCCGGTGACACGTACACGGTGCCGGTGGCCGTGGCGGCGCGTGGCCTCTGGGAAGTGCAGCTCCGCGCCGTGCGGGGCACGGACGTGTTCACGGCCAAGCTGCGGCCGGAACTGCAGTGACCCTGCTGGCCGGCGTGCTGGTGGCGAGCCTGCTGGGCTCCCTGCACTGCGGCGCGATGTGCAGTGCGTTCGCCTGCCTGGCGAACGGCGCGGCACGCCGCGGCCCATGGTACCACGGCGGCCGGCTGGTGGCGTACGTCACGCTGGGCGCGATCGCCGGCGTGGTCGGGATGGGGCTGGACGAGGCAGGCATGATCGCGAACGTCCAGCGCAGCGCCGCGCTCGTCACGAGCGCGGCGCTGGTACTTTGGGGTCTCTGGCAGGTGCGGGCCGCGTTGCGGGCTCGGTCATTCGCCGGCGCCACGCGCTGGGGTGGCACGCTGGGCCGACTCGTGGAACGGACCGCGTCCTGGGACCCGCGTGCGCGCGCCACGGCGATCGGGCTCGTGACAGGGCTCCTGCCCTGCGGCTGGTTGTGGGCCTTCATCACCGCGGCGATGGGCACCGGGACACCGCTGCGAGCGGCCGGTGTCATGGCGGTCTTCTGGGTCGGCACGGTGCCGATGCTGGTGGCCGTCACCGCCGGCGCGCGGCGCTTCGGCCCGGCGGCACGCATCCGCTGGCCGCTGGCCAGCGCCTCGCTGGTGGTCATGCTGGGGCTGGGCGAACTTGCCTCGCACCTCCTGATGCCGCCGATGTCCGCCACGGCGGCGCTCTCGGGCCAGTCGCACGCCAGCCACGGAGCGCACTGATGGCCACACTCGTGGCGCCCGAGTCAGGCGACCGGGCCGCGATCCTCCCGGGCACGGTCGCCTGCACGCACTGCGGCCTGCCCGCGCTCGGCGTCGAGGCGGCTGGCGACGCGCCGGTGTTCTGCTGCAGTGCCTGCGCCACGGCATATGCGATGATCAACGCGAGCGGTCTCGGGGCGTACCACCACTTCCCCGAGCGTCGCGGCGCCGCGGTGCGCCCGTCCGGCCGTGGGTTCGCCGACTTCGACCACGAGGCGTTCACCAGCCGCTACGTGCGCATCGATGCGCAGGGCATCGCACGGGTGGAGCTTGCGCTCGAAGGGGTGCACTGCGCCTCGTGCGTCTGGCTCATCGAGCGCGTGCCGTTGCTGGTGACCGGCGTGGCGCGCGCCGAGCTGGATGTCCGGCACTCGCGTGCCGTGGTGACCTGGAACCCGGCGGCGGCGCGCCTGTCCGAGATCGCGCGCACGCTCGATGCGCTCGGCTACACGCCGCACCCGTATCGCAGCGGCGAGCGGGCCGAGATGCGCCGGCGCGAGGACCGCGCGATGCTGGTGCGCATCGGCGTCGCCGGTGCCATCTCGACGAACTCGATGCTGGTGGCACTCGAGATCTACACGGGTGAGTTCAGCACGATGGATCCCGGGTCGCTGACACTGTTCCGCTGGATCAGCCTCCTGCTCACCATCCCCGCCCTGCTCTGGCCGGGCCGCGTGTTCTTCGCCAGCGCGATCGCGGCGCTGCGCGCGCGCACGGTGCACATGGATGTGCCGATCGCCTTCGCGCTCACGGCGGCGACCACGCGCGGCGTGATCAACACCATCAGTGGCACCGGGCCGATCTACTTCGATGGCGTCTGCGTCCTGATCTTCCTGCTGCTGGTCGGACGCTTCCTGCAGGCCCGCGGCCAGCGTGCGGCCACCGACGCCACCGAGCAACTCTTCGCCCTCACGCCGGCCACCGCCCGCCTGGTGCATGCCGGTGGCGGAATCGAGGATGTGCCGGCCGATGCGGTGCCGCTGGGTGCGCTGATCTCGGTCCACGCCGGCGAGACGATCCCGGTGGACGGTGAGGTGATCGAGGGCTCGAGCCGCCTGAACCGCGCCATCCTCACCGGCGAGTCCGAGGAGGTGGAGGTCGACGTGGGCGACACGGTGTATGCCGGCACC
>JADZDM010000009.1 GCA_020851035.1 Gemmatimonadaceae bacterium
AGCTCGCGCTGACGGCGTGCATGCGGCACCTGCTCATCATCCTGAACGCCATGGCGAAAACACAACAGCGCTGGCTCGCGCCAGCGCCGCCAGTGGCTTGACTTTCAACACAGCTACTTTGCGTTGAAACCGTTGCCGTTCAGGTGATGACGGTCGGAGCGGAACGGCCGGTGCGGGACGGGATCTGGGCGAGGTCGAGGGCGGCGGCGACGAGGTCCTTGAGGGCGTCCTGCGGATCGCGGTCGAGGCCATCGGGGCCGGGGACGTAGCTCTCGATGTAGACGCGCAGCGTGGCGCCGGCGGTGCCGGTGCCGCTGAGGCGGTAGATGATGCGGCTGCCATCGTCGAAGAGGAAACGGAGCCCCTGGTGGGTGCTGGTGCTGCCGTCGATGGGGTCGTGGTACGAGAAGTCGTCGGCGGCGGTGATGCGGCGGCCGGCGATGGTCTGGCCTGGCGCCTCGGGTTGCTGTGCGCGCAGCTGGTCCATGATGCCCGCCGCGGCATCACTCGGCACTTCCTCGTAGTCGTAGCGCGTGTAGTAGTTGCGGCCGTACGTCGCCCAGTGCTCACGCACGACCTGCTCCACCGACTGTTTGCGGGCGGCGACGATGTTGAGCCAGAAGAGCACCGCCCAGAGGCCGTCCTTCTCGCGAACGTGGTTGGAGCCGGTGCCGAAACTCTCCTCGCCGCAGAGGGTGATGCGGCCGGCGTCGAGCAGGTTGCCGAAGAACTTCCAGCCGGTGGGCGTCTCGAAGCAGGGCAGCTGCATCGCGGCCGCGACGCGGTCCACCGCGGCGCTGGTGGGCATGGAGCGTGCGACACCGGCAATGCCCGCGGCGTAGCCCGGCGCGAGGGTCGCGTTCGCGGCGAGGATCGCGAGGCTGTCGGATGGTGTCACGAAGAAGCGCTTCCCGAGGACCATGTTGCGGTCGCCGTCGCCATCGGAGGCGGCGCCGAAGTCGGGGGCCGCGTCGCCGAAGAGCTCCTCGACCAGGTCGTGCGCGTAGGTGAGGTTGGGGTCGGGGTGCCCACCGCCGAAATCGGGGAGCGGGGTGCCGTTGATGACCGTGCCGGCGGGTGCGCCCAGTCGCTTCTCGAGGATCTCGGTGGCGTACGGGCCGGTGATGGCGTGCATGGCGTCGAATCGCATGAAGAAGCCGCCGGCGAACAGCGCGCGGATCGCCTCGAAGTCGAACAGCGACTCCATCAGCGTCGCGTACTCGGCCACGGGATCGACGACGATGACCGAGACGTCTCCGATGGCGTGGGTGCCGACGGTGTCGAGCGGGATGGTGTCGAGATCGGCGATGCGGTACGACGTGAGTGCGCCGGCGCGCGTCGCGACCGCGTTGGTGAACGACTCAGGGGCGGGGCCGCCGTTGCCGGCGTTGTACTTGATGCCGAAGTCACCCTCGGGGCCGCCGGGATTGTGGCTGGCCGAGAGGATGATGCCGCCGGCGCCGTGGAGGCGGATGAGGTGCGAGGCGGCGGGCGTGGAGAGCAGGCCGCCCTGGCCGACCATGATGCGGCGGATGCCGTTGGCGGCGGCCATGCGGATGATGGTGCCGATCGCCTCGTAGTTGAGGAAGCGGCCGTCGCCGCCGACGATCAGCGTGCCGTCGGCGGGCAGGGCGGCGACATCGAGCAGCGCCTGCACGAAGTTCTCGAGATAGTGCGGCTGCTGGAACACGACGGTGCGCTTACGCAGACCCGAGGTGCCGGGCTTCTGGTCACTGAAGGGCGTGGTGGGGACGTCGCGCACGGTCGGCATGGGCGTGTGGCGTGAGGGAGGACGCTGCGGGGCGGCGCCTGGCGTGGTGCCGCGCTCCCGCTCGGGAAGTGTAGCCCGGCCGCCGGAGCGCGTCATGGGCGGGTGTTCGACTACTGCACGGCTGAGCCGCCGGGTACACTTCGCTCGAGTCGTGCCGGCTGCGAGCCGGCTTCCGCCGGACCCTCACGGAGCTGTGACGCATGCGCGACGCGGTGATCGTCTCGACCGCACGAACCCCCCTCGCCAAGTCGTGGCGCGGTGCCTTCAACATGACGCACGGGGCCACGCTCGGTGCCTTCGCGGTGACGGCGGCGCTGGAGCGCGCCGGCCTGGAGGGTGGCGAGGTGGAGGACGTGCTGATGGGGTGCGCCACCCCCGAGGGTGCGACGGGCGGGAACATCGCGCGGCAGGTCGCGATCCGCGCGGGCATGCCGGTGACGGTGCCGGGGGTTACGGTGAACCGCTTCTGCAGCAGCGGGCTGCAGACGATCGCCATGGCCGCGCAGCGCATCATGACCGGCGAGGGGGACATCTTCGTGGCCGGCGGTGTGGAGTCGATCTCGTGCGTGCAGAACGAGATGAACACGAAGATGATCCACGATGCCTGGATCCAGGAGCACAAGCCGGCGCTGTACTGGCCGATGCTGCAGACGGCCGAGACCGTGGCCGCGCGTTACGGCATCACGCGCGACCGGATGGACGAGTACGGGGCGCAGTCGCAGCAGAAGGCCGCCGCCGCACGGAGCGCCGGCCTGTTCGATGCCGAGCTGGTGCCGGTGACAACGGTGATGGGGGTGCAGGACAAGGAGACGAAGGCGATCAGCACGACCGAGGTGACGATCCGCGCTGACGAGGGCATCCGTGTTGACACCACGTTCGAGGGCGTGTCACAGATCAAGCCGGCGGTCCCGGGCGGAACGATCGCGGCAGGGAATGCGAGCCAGTTCTCGGATGGTGCCGGCGCGTGCGTGCTGATGGACCGGGCGACGGCCGAGCGGCGCGGCGCGCCGGTGCTCGGGATCTTCCGCGGCTTCGCGGTGGCCGGCTGCGAGCCCGATGAGATGGGGATCGGCCCCGTGTTCGCGGTGCCGAAGCTCCTGCAGCGCGCCGGCCTCGGCATGCAGGACGTGGGCCTGTGGGAGCTGAACGAGGCCTTCGCGGTGCAGGTGTTGTACTGCCGCGACCGGCTTGGCATCGACCCGTCGATCCTGAATGTGAACGGCGGCGCGATCGCGGTGGGGCACCCCTACGGCGTGAGCGGCCAGCGGCTCACGGGGCACGCACTGATCGAGGGGAAGCGGCGCGGGGCGAAGTACGTGGTGGTGACGATGTGCGTGGGTGGCGGCATGGGCGCGGCCGGCCTGTTCGAGGTGGCGTGACCGCCCCCGGTCTGCCCGGCGCAGGCGCTGCTCCCGGATCCCCCGACCTCCACACCCGCGTGCATGGCTGAGCGTCCCTTCCCGACGGTGATCGAGAGCGCGCGTGACCCGGCCCTCGAGGCGCGGATCACCCGCCGTGTGGCGATGCACTACGCCGATGGCGAGGATGCGCAGCTCGACCGGCCGGGTCACGTGCGGGCCGCGAGCTCGATGGCGTGGATCGGCGGGCGCATCGCGCTGGTGCAGGACGACGTGAACTTCGTCGCACTGGTGGACCCGGTGACGGGGCTGGCGGATGCCGTGACGCTGCCGGCCGGGAAGGGCGACCTGCGGCAGTTCGACGATGGTCGCGGGAACAAGAAGCACAAGCTGGACCTGGAGGCGATGACGCGGGTGCCGGAGACCGGCGGCACGACGCTGCTGGCGTTCGGGTCGGGGTCGAAGAAGCGGCGGGAGAACGTGCTGTCGCTGCGGTTCCGCAGTGGCGGGACGGCGCTGGCGCACGACGCGCCGGCGCTGGTGCACCTTCCCGCGCTGTATGCGGCACTGCGTGCAGAGCCACACTTCGCGGGCAGCGAGATGAACATCGAGGGGGCGATGTACACCGGGGGCGCGATTCGCCTCTTCGGGCGCGGGAACGGCGAGGCGACCGACGACCTGGAGCCGTGCGACGCCACCTGCGACCTGTCGTGGGCGCTGCTGCGGGCACACATCGCCGATCCGGATCGCCATCCGGTGCCGCCGCTGCAGCGCATCACGCAGTACCGGCTGGGTGCGATCGACGGTGTGGCGCTCGGCTTCACCGACGCCATTCCTGCGGGTCGCTCGAACGTGCTCTACACCGCCGCCGCCGAGGCGTCGGAGGATGCGGGCAGTGACGGCGCGGTGGGTGGCTCGGCGATCGGCGTGCTGCCGAACGACCGGCGTCGCGCGGCGCGCTGGACGGCGATCACCGATGAGCGCGGGGCGCCATTCGGTGGGAAGGTGGAGGGGGTGGTGCTGCACCCGCACCATGCACGACGGGCGCTGGTGGTGGTGGACCTGGACGACCACACCAGCCCGTCGGAGCTGTGTGAGGTGGAGTTGCGCGGCGCCTGGTGGTGACGGCCGGCGGGGCCGGAGCGTGGCGGTGGCCGGCGGGTGTGCGGGCGCGTAGCATCAGGGCGGACACCGTTCCCCGTGGAGGGATGTGATGGAGCGACGTGAGATGCTGGCGGTGCTCGGCGCCGCCGGTGCGGCGCAGGTACTCGGAGGAGCGGCCCCGATGGCGACGGTGACGCAGGGTGCGGGGCGGCTCAAGCAGAGCGTCTGCCGCTGGTGCTACGACAAGATCCCGCTGGACGTGCTGTCGCGCGACGTGGCGGCGATGGGGTTCAAGTCCATCGAGCTGCTGAGCGAGAACGAGTGGGCGACGGTGAAGGCTGCCGGCCTGACGTGCGCGGTGGCCAACGGGCCGAGCACGATCCCGGTGGGCTTCAACCGTCCCGACCAGCACGACAGGCTGGAGGCCGAGTCGAGGCGGCTGCTGCCACTGGTGGCAGCGGCGGGGATCCCGCAGATGATCGTCTTCTCGGGCAACCGCGGCGGGTTGTCGGATGCCGAGGGGCTGGCGCACTGCGTGACGGGCCTGCAGCGGATCACGCCGCTGGCCGAGCGCCTGGGCGTGACGCTGATCATGGAGCTGCTGAACTCGAAGGTGGACCACAAGGACTACATGTGTGACCACACGGCGTGGGGTGCGGAGCTGGTGACGCGCGTGGGCTCACCGCGCTTCAAGCTGCTCTACGACGTGTATCACATGCAGATCATGGAAGGGGACGTGATCCGGACGATCCGCGACAACTTCGCGCACATCGGACACTACCACACGGGCGGGGTGCCGGGGCGTCACGAGATCGACGATGCGCAGGAGCTGAACTATCCGCGCATCATGACGACGCTGGCGGAGCTCGGGTTCACCGGGTACGTGGGGCAGGAGTTCATCCCGGTCCGTGATCCCATGGTGTCGTTGCGCGAGGCGTATTCTCTTTGCAACGTCTGAACGGCAGCACGGCCTGGTGGCGTGGGGGTGACCGGCGCGGCCGTGGTTCGCGAGTCAGTGGCCGGCGTGCCGGTTCAGGGGGGTCAGTGGGGGGCTGGACATATCAAAAAATACTGGTACGATACGTCCCATGCGCACCGACACCGGGACCGATTTCACGCGAGCTGCCGCCCTGTTCCATGCGCTGTCGGACGAGGCGCGGGTCGAGATCGTGTCGATCCTGCAGGGCGGTGAGCAGTGCGTGTGTGAGCTGATGGACGTGGTGGGGGCGGCGCAGTCGCGCCTGTCGTATCACCTGAAGGTGCTCAAGGACGCCGGGGTGGTGACGGACCGCCGCGAGGGTCGCTGGGCGTACTACACGCTGAATCGCGACGTGATTCTGGAGGCGGAGCAGGTGCTGGCCGGCCTGCGCCCGAGGGCACGACGCGGGGCGTTGCCGGGCTGTTGCGGATAACGGGCACGCGGTACCGGACGGTGGTTTCCTGTGGTCCACATATCAAGATTTCCTGATTCACATGGAGCGGCAGCATGCGTGACGTGACGACGGCCGGCGGCGACAGCACGATCGACTCCCTGCGCACCACGGTGCGTGCGCGGTACGGAGCGGTGGCCACGCGGGTGGCGGAGTCGGGGTCGACGGCAGGGGCCTCGTGTTGTGGCCCGGCGAGTGGCTCGAGCGGGTGCTGCGGCTCGAGCACGGAGAGCTGGGACCCGATCACGGCCAACCTCTACGACGAGGGGCAGGCGGCGGGGGTGCCGGCCGAGGCGCTGCTGGCGTCGCTGGGGTGCGGCAATCCGACCGCGCTGGCGGACCTGCAGCCGGGGGAGGTGGTGCTGGACCTCGGTTCGGGCGGGGGCATCGACGTGCTGCTGTCGGCGAAGCGGGTGGGCCCGACGGGCAAGGCCTACGGGCTGGACATGACCGACGAGATGCTGGCGCTGGCGAACGAGAACAAGGCGCGCGCCGGCGCGACGAACGTGGAGTTCCTGCGCGGCCACATCGAGTCGATCCCGCTGCCGTCGAACACGGTGGACGTGATCATCTCCAACTGCGTGGTGAACCTGTCGGGCGACAAACGTGCGGTGCTGGCGGAGTCGTTCCGGGTGTTGAAGCCCGGCGGCCGGTTCGCGGTGAGTGACGTGGTGGTGCGGGGCGCGGTGCCGGCGGAGGTGCAGCGGAACATGGAGCTGTGGGTGGGCTGCGTGGCCGGCGCGCTGGAGGAGCAGGAGTTCATCGGGCTGCTGCGCGAGGTGGGGTTCGAGGGGGTGAGCATCGAGCCGACGCGGATCTACAAGGCGGAGGATGCGGCGGCGTTCCTTTCGGGGAGCGGGCTGGATATCGCGCAGTTCGCGGCGGACATCGACGGGCGCTTCATGGGGGCGTTCGTGCGCGCGACGAAGCCCGGTGCGGCCGGCGCGCCGCGTGTGGCGACGGCGGCCAGGGCGCTGGAGACGCTGGGTACTCCGGCTGTCGACGGGGCCGCCGCCTGTTGTGGCCCCGACTGCTGCAGCTGAGGGGGTGACGATGACGGCGGACGTACGGATCGAACGCGCGGAGGTCGACGACCTGGGCGCGGTGGTCGAGCTGCTGCGCGGTGTGGGACTGCCGGTGGATGATGTCGCGTACCACATCGAGGCGTTCGTGCTGGCGCGGGAGGATGGCCAGGTGGTGGGGACGTCGGCGATCGAGGTGCACGGTGACGCGGTGCTGCTGCGCAGCGTGGCGGTGGCGCCGTCGCACCGCGGCCGCGGGATCGCGGATGTGCTGATGGCCGAGAGCGAGGCGATGGCCGTGATCGAGGGCGCACGCCACCTGTACCTGCTGACGACGACGGCGGCGGACTACTTCGCGGTGCGCGGGTTCGAGATCGTGACGCGGGAGGTGGCAGGTGCGGCGATCGGGGAGGCAATGCAGTTCCGGTCGCTGTGTCCGGCGTCGGCGACCTGCATGCGGCGCGCGGTGGCGGGGGGGATCGGCTGAGGCGTCGCCGGCCCGTGAGCCGGGGGCGGGTTCGCCGTGTGGTGCATGGCTTGGCGCCGGCGCGGCGAGGAATGGTGCGGTGCGCGGCGTCCGATGGTGCGATGATCAGGCATGCCGTCTTCCTCGCCGACGTTGCTCGCGCTGGTCCGCGACCGCGCGCTGGTGCGCCGGTTCAGCGCCCGCACGGTGCAGGCGTACAGCCGCTGGGTCGTGGCGTACGTGCGGTACCACGGCGTGCGACATCCCCGGGAGCTGGGGGTGGACGCCGTGCGCGAGTTCCTGACGCACCTGGCGCGGGACCGGCAGGTGGCGGCGTCGACGCAGAACCAGGCGCTGGCGGCGCTGCAGTTCCTCTACCGCGACGTGCTCGGTGCGCCGTTGCCGGTGGTGTCCGGCGTGGCGCCGGCGAGGAAGCCGGCGGTGCTGCCGGCTGTGCTGTCGCGCGGTGAGGTGCAGCAGCTGTTGTCGGCGATGGACGGTGTGCCGCAACTGATGGCGATGCTGCTGTACGGATCGGGGTTGCGGCTGCAGGAGTGCTGCACGTTGCGGCTGAAGGACGTGAACGTGGACCGGGGCGAGATCCGTGTGCGCCGCGGGAAGGGCGGGCGCGACCGGGTGACGATGCTGCCGGGGGCGGTGCGCGACCGGGTCATGTCGCAGGTCGCCGCGGTGCGGCGGCTGGTGTTGTGGCGCAGCAGCCGAGGGGGCGGATACATCGAGTTGCCGGGCGCCCTGGCGAAGAAGTCGCCGCACGCCGTGCGGGGGTGGAGCTGGTGCTGGCTGTTTCCGGCGCGGGCGGAGTACCGGCATGCGGCGTCAGGGCAGCTCCGAACACACCACGTGCACCCCTCGGTGCTGCAGAAGGCGGTGCGATCGGCGGCGCAGCGGGCCGGATTGGTGTCGCGCGTCAGTTGTCACACGCTGCGGCATTCGTTCGCCACGCACCTGTTGGAGTCCGGCTATGACATCCGGACGGTGCAGGAGCTGCTGGGGCACCGGGACGTCTCGACGACGATGTTGTACACCCACGTGTTGAACCGGGGTGGCCTGGGTGTGCGCAGTCCGCTGGACGGTGGTGGCGGCGGTGGTCCACCGATGTGGCGTGGGTCGCCGGGCGGGGGATCGGGGTGAAGTGCGGCGGGGGTGGGGCGTGTGTGGGATGCTCGTGGCCGTTCTGGCGTAACGCCGCCATCTCCGCGGTCCATCGTGGCGTCGGGATACGGCCCCGGGGCTGGCAAGTCGCAGTGCGGCAGGCGGTTACCGTGCCGCGGCGGCGGTGCTGTTCGCTGGTTATGCCGCGGAGAAGTGGCGGCATAACACTGGCGGGGCGGTGATAAGCGGTGGCAGTATTAGGGGAGCATTAGGAACGTGCGGTACAATTCTCGTTAGAGCGCGAGGCCGATCGCTGGTTGTTAGGACCTGCAGTCGGCGCGCGCGTGGGAAGTAAACGATGGCGTGCGGGAGGCGGCGCTCGTGGCGCCGGATGGTGGTGTGCGACGATCGGTGCGCATCGGTGAGGCTCGACGCCGCGCTCCGCGTGCGGTCGGCACCGTTGGCCCAGCGGCGGGGGGACCGGACGGGTGCCCCA